>NZ_CP107966.1 GCF_041434935.1 Kitasatospora sp. NBC_00374
CCGGTGTGGTGTCGCTGCTGGCGGTGGCTGGTGGTCCGGTGTCGACGTTGGTGTTGGTGCAGGCGCTCGGTGATGCCGGGGTCGGTGCTCCGCTGTGGTGTGTGACGCGTGGTGCGGTGGCGACCGGTCGTTCGGAGCGGGTGGCCGATCCGGTGCAGGCACAGGTCTGGGGTCTGGGCCGGGTGGTCGCTCTGGAGCATCCCGAGCGCTGGGGTGGGTTGATCGATCTTCCCGAGGTGCTCGACAGTCGGGTCTTCTCCCGGCTGGTGGGCGTCCTCGCCGGTGGTGGCGAGGACCAGGTGGCGGTTCGTGCCTCCGGTGTGTTCGGTCGTCGTCTGGTGCGGGCTGTGCGTGGTGAGGGCGGTGTGTGGTCGCCGTCCGGCACGGTGCTGGTGACGGGTGGGACGGGGGCGTTGGGTGCGGAGGTGTCGCGCTGGCTGGCCCGGGGTGGTGCGGAGCGTCTGGTGCTGACGAGCCGTCGTGGTCTGGACGCGCCGGGCGCGGCGGAGCTGCGGGATGAGCTCGCCGCCCTGGGCGTGACCGTCACGGTCGCCGCTTCCGACATCGCCGACCGCGATGCGCTGGCCACGCTGCTGGCGGAACACCGGTTCTCTGCGGTGTTCCACACGGCGGGTGTGTTGGACGACGGTGTGGTGGACGGTCTGACGGCCGAGCGGTTCGCGACGGTGGCTCGTCCGAAGGTGGATGCGGCGCGGAACCTGCACGAGTTGACGGCTGGCCATGATCTGTCGGCGTTCGTGCTGTTCTCCTCGATGGCGGGTTCGGTCGGCAGCGCCGGTCAGGGTAACTACGCCGCCGCCAACGCGTACTTGGACGCGCTTGCCGAGCAGCGTCGCGCGGACGGTCTGCCGGCGACGTCGATCGCCTGGGGTGCGTGGGCGGAGGCGGGCCTGGCCACCGAGGATGTCGTGGCCGACCGCCTGCGCCGCGACGGAGTCGTTGGCATGGCGCATGCGCTGGCGATCACGGCGATGCAGCACGCGCTCGACCAGGGCGACACCACCCTCACGATTGCGGCGGTGGACTGGGAGCGGGTCGCCGGTGAGACCGCCGCAGTGCGGGCCAGCCGGCTGTTCGACGAGATTCCCGAGGCCCACCGTGTCATGGAGGCCGCTGCTGCGGCGTCCTCGGACACGACGGCTGCCGGCTCCTCGCTGGCACAGCGACTGGCCACGCTGTCGGAGGCCGAGCGGGGCCGGACCCTCCTGGATCTGGTGCGTGCTCAGGTGGCCGCCGTGCTCGGCTATGCCGGGTCGGAGGCGGTCGAGGCGGGTCGGGCGTTCAAGGAGCTGGGCTTCGATTCGCTGACCGCCGTCGACCTGCGGAACCGCCTGAACGCGGCCACGGGGCTCCGGCTCTCGGCGACGCTGGTCTTCGACTACCCGTCGGCCGCCGCGCTGGCGGACCACCTGGGCGCGGAGCTGCTGGGTGCCCGCCCGGCGGCCCTGACGCCCACCGCGGTCCTGCCCTCGTCGCTGTCGGACGACGAGCCGATCGCGATCGTGGCGATGAGCTGCCGTTTCCCGGGTGGTGCCAACACTCCCGAGGAGCTGTGGGAGCTGCTGCTGTCCGGTGGTGATGCGATCGGGGACTTCCCGACGGACCGTGGTTGGGACGTCGAGTCGCTGTACCACCCGGACCCGAGCCACGAGGGCACCACGTACGCCCGTGAGGGCGGATTCCTGGACCAGGCCACTCAGTTCGATTCGATGTTCTTCGGGATCTCGCCGCGTGAGGCACTGTCGATGGACCCGCAGCAGCGGCTGCTGCTGGAGACGTCCTGGGAGGCGTTCGAGCGCGCGGGTATCGACCCGACCTCGGTGCGTGGCACACAGGCAGGTGTCTTCGTCGGCACCAACGGCCAGGACTACGTCAACCTGCTGGTGGACGGCTTGGAGGGTGTCGAGGGTCACCGGCTGACGGGCACGGCGACGAGCGTGATCTCCGGCCGGCTGTCCTACACGTTCGGTCTTGAGGGCCCGGCGGTGTCGGTGGACACGGCGTGCTCGGCGTCGCTGGTGGCGCTGCACCTGGCGGTGCAGGCACTGCGGAACGGTGAGTGCGACCTCGCGCTCGCCGGTGGTGTGACGGTGATGTCGACGCCGGATCTGTTCGTGGAGTTCAGCCGGCAGCGCGGGCTGTCGGTGGACGGTCGCTGCAAGGCGTTCGCCGGTGCGGCGGACGGTACGGGCTGGGGCGAGGGCGCGGGCATGCTGCTCGTGGAGCGGCTGTCGGACGCCCAGCGCAACGGGCACCCGGTGCTCGCGGTCGTGCGTGGCTCGGCGATCAACCAGGACGGTGCCTCGAACGGCCTGACGGCGCCGAACGGCCCGTCGCAGCAGCGGGTGATCCGCCAGGCGCTCGCCGCGGCCGGTCTGACGGCCGACCAGGTGGACGCCGTGGAGGCGCACGGCACCGGCACCCGACTGGGTGACCCGATCGAGGCGCAGGCCCTGCTCGCGACCTACGGCCAGGCGCACAGCGACGAACAGCCGCTGTGGCTCGGTTCGGTGAAGTCCAACATCGGCCACACCCAGGCCGCGGCCGGTGTCGCCGGTGTGATGAAGATGGTTCTGGCGATGCAGCACGGCGTTCTGCCGAAGACCCTGCACGTCGACGCGCCGACCCCGCATGTCGAGTGGGCGGCGGGGAGCGTCTCGCTGCTGACCGACAACGTCGACTGGCCGCAGACCGGCCGTCCGCGCCGGGCGGGCGTCTCCGCTTTCGGGATCAGCGGTACCAACGCCCACACGATCCTGGAGCAGGCCCCGGCCTCCGACGAGGTACCGGCCCCCGACGAGGCTGCACCGCCGGTGATACCGGTGGTGCTGTCCGGCAGGACTGAGGAGGCTCTGCGGGCGCAGGCCGAGCGGCTGATCGCCGTTGTGGCGGCGCGTCCGGAGGTCCGGGTTGCCGATGTGGCGCTGTCCTCGGCGGTCGGCCGCGCTTCGCTGGAGCGGCGGGCGGCCGTGGTGGCCTCCGACCGGACGCAGCTGCTGGAGGGCCTGCGGGTCCTGGCGGCGGGCGGATCGGGCGCCAACGCCGTCCACGGCTCGGTTGTGGCGGGGCGTACGGCGTTCCTGTTCACCGGTCAGGGCAGTCAGCAGGTCGGGATGGGCGAGGAGTTGTACGCCTCGTACCCGGTGTTCGCGGACGCGTTCGACGCGGTCTGCGCGCACCTGGACCAGTACCTGGAGCGTCCGCTGCGCGAGGCGATGGCAGATGCGGAGTCGGTGAACGAGACGGGCTTCACGCAGCCGGCGTTGTTCGCGCTGGAGGTGGCGCTGTTCCGGCTGTTGGAGTCGTGGGGTCTGGCCCCGGATGTGCTGGCGGGTCACTCGATCGGTGAGCTGGCCGCCGCGCATGTCGCGGGCGTGCTCTCGCTGGCCGACGCGGCGCAGCTGGTGGCGGCTCGTGGTCGGTTGATGCAGGCGCTGCCGCGTGGCGGGGCGATGGTGGCCGTGCAGGCGACGGAGGCGGAGGTGCTTCCGATGCTGACCGAGGGTGTCGGTATCGCTGCCGTCAACGGGCCCACCTCCGTGGTGATTTCGGGCGCCGAGTCGGAGGTCCTGGCCGTTGCCGGGCAGCTCGGGGCCGAGGGTCGCAAGACCAAGCGGCTCACCGTCAGCCACGCGTTCCACTCGCCGCTGATGGACGGCATGCTCGATGAATTCCGTTCCGTGGCAGCCCGGTTGACGCTCGAGGCACCGCGGATCCCGATCGTCTCCACGCTCACGGGCGGGTTCGCATCCACCGAGTTCACCAACCCCGAGTACTGGGTGCGGCACGTCCGTGAGGCGGTCCGCTTCGCCGACGCGATCGCGTCCCTGGAGGCCGACGGCGTCCGTACGTTCGTCGAGCTCGGCCCGGACGGAGTGCTGTCCGCGATGGCCCAGGACAGCGTGACGGCCGAGGCGGTGTTCGTCCCGGTCCTGCGGGCCGGCCGGCCCGAGGCCCGCACGCTCACCACGGCCCTCACCCAGGCTCACGTCCGCGGCCTCGCCGTCGACTGGCAGGCCGTCTTCGCGGGCACCGGTGCCCGCCGGGTCGACCTGCCCACCTACGCCTTCCAGCGTCAGCGCTACTGGCCGGAGGCCCCCGTGGCCGCTATGCGCGACGCGGCCGACCGGACCGACTCGGTGGACTCCCGGTTCTGGGAGGCGGTCGAGAGCGAGGACCTGACGGCCCTGGCGGCGACCCTGGAGGTCGAGGGCAGCAGTGAACTGGGCGCCGTGCTACCGATGCTGGCGGCCTGGCGTCGTCAGAGCCGTGAGCTGTCCACGGTCGATGGCTGGCGTTACCGGGACAGTTGGAAGCCGGTGACGGATCTGGGTTCGGGTGTGCTGTCGGGGTCCTGGTTGCTGGTGGTTCCGGCGGGCTCTGGTGGCGATGCTGCGGTGGTTGCTCTGGAGGGCATGTTCGCGGCGCGTGGTGTGGATGTTCGCCGGTGTGAGGTGGACGGTGTTGTGGCGGACCGGTCTTCGGTGGCCGGTGAGTTGCGGGGTGTGCTGGCGGATGGTGTCG